>NZ_JBAKHR010000073.1:0-505 GCF_036902955.1 Micromonospora sp. CPCC 205558 | reverse complement strand
ACATGATCGATGGAAAGATCAAGGGGTACTTCCTGCTCGGGCAGAACCCGGCGGTCGGGTCGGCCCATGGTCGCGCCCAGCGGCTCGGCATGGCCAACCTCGACTGGTTGGTCGTCCGCGACCTCTTCATGATCGAGAGCGCCACGTTCTGGCAGAACGCGCCGGAGATCGAGACCGGGGAGATCGTGCCCGAGGAGTGCCGCACCGAGGTGTTCTTCCTGCCCGCCGCCTCCCACGTGGAGAAGGAGGGCACGTTCACCCAGACGCAACGCCTGTTGCAGTGGCGGGAGAAGGCCGTCGAGCCGCCAGGCGACGCCCGCTCCGAACTCTGGTTCTTCTACCACCTCGGGCGCATCATCCGCGAACGGTTGGCGGCGTCGACCGCGCCGCGCGACCGGGCGTTGCTCGACCTCACCTGGGACTACCCCACGCACGGTCCGCACGCGGAGCCGAGCGCCGAGGCGGTGCTGCGCGAAATCAACGGGTACGACGTGTCGACCGGCCG
>NZ_JBAKHR010000072.1:0-605 GCF_036902955.1 Micromonospora sp. CPCC 205558 | reverse complement strand
GGTCAGCCGGCGAGGATGATGTTGTGGAGGTTGGCGATGCCGGAAGCGGCATCGGCCAATGTATGGCCGGCGCGGCGGTAGTCGCGCAGGATCTTGAAGTTCTTCATCCTGGCCAGGGCGTGTTCTACCCCTGCTCGAACGGTGCGGTGCTCGACGTTGAGGGCTTCCTTCCAGCCCGGCAGCGAGCTGCCGTCGGAGGGCTTGCGGTACGGCATGATCACCTCGGGGTTGCCGCGGTAGCCGCCGTCGGCCATCACCGGCCGCCCGTCCAGCGTCTCGGCGATGCCACTGGTGCGGTAGACGATCGTGTCGTTGCGGTTGCCCGGCTGTGGGTCGCCGACGGCGATGACCAGGCGGGTGGAGGCGTCGATGGCGACCTGCACGTTCGTCGAGTACCGGTAGTTCTTGCTGCGGGCGGCCAGGCGGTGATCGCGGGTCGGGACCAGCGTCCCGTCGACGATCGCGATCTGCTCGACCGGCCGTTTACGCACCGGCGCCAGCGCCAGCAGCGGCGCGAGGGTGTCGATGACCCGGTGCGCTGCGGAGTGCGACACCCCGAACAGCGGGCCGATCTGGCGCATGGTCAGGTTCGTGCGCCAGTACGC
>NZ_JBAKHR010000071.1:0-613 GCF_036902955.1 Micromonospora sp. CPCC 205558 | reverse complement strand
CGTCAATGGCGTATAAGAATTTTAGCAGTTTTAGAATAAAAAAACGAGAGCTGTGAACTCTCGTTTCGCATAAGCAAAGGCTTACAAATATAAATATTAGGTATAAAAAACCCGCATGATAGCGAGTAGGTCCTGATATTTCATTCAGACTATAGATTTTATAAAAACTATATTTCTAGATGATTTTAAATATTTTTCCACTTAAGGTACTTTGAAAAAGCATTTCAAAACTAGGTCGAATATCTTCACCATCAACGGTGATATGTTTTATATTCAAATGAGATTGTGTGTTGGCAAACTCATGATCCACTGTGGCTTGAATAGCGTGTTTAACGCCAAACTGGTCTTTTACGCTGAGAGTCTGTTTAAACATATATATTTCCTTAAAAAAATTGCAGTGGAAATCCCACATAAATTATTGATGTTTAAAAATTTATCGCTAAGCAACTTTATGATTTAATTTAAATAGCTGATTTAGAGAAGTGTAAAATGTACGGCCATCCAAATTTAAATCAACTTCGATTCCAGATTCCAGTAGAACTCTTATACCTACTTCGATTTGTTTTAAACCTTGACGTGTATTTTGCATTTTATGTAGAGGAATTAATGAAAC
>NZ_JBAKHR010000070.1:0-708 GCF_036902955.1 Micromonospora sp. CPCC 205558 | reverse complement strand
GCCGGGTCGGCAGTGGGCTCTGGACCTGCCGGATCGGGTGCTGCTGGTGGCGGCGTACTGGCGTACGAACCTGACCATGCGGCAGATTGGCCCGCTGTTCGGGGTGTCGCACTCCGCCGCGCACCGGGTCATCGACACCCTCGCGCCGCTGTTGGCCCTGGCGCCGGTGCGGAAACGGCCGGTCGAGCAGATCGCGATCGTCGACGGAACGCTGGTCCCGACCCGCGATCACCGCCTGGCCGCCCGGAGCAAGAACTACCGCTACTCGACGAACCTGCAGGTCGCCATCGACGCCAGCACCCGCCTGGTCATCGCCGTCGGCGACCCGCAGCCCGGCAACCGCAACGACACCATCGTTTACCGCACCTCGGGCATCGCCGAGAAGTTGGACGGGCGGCCGGTGATGGCCGACGGCGGCTACCGCGGCAACCCCGAAGTGATCATCCCGTACCGCAAACCCGCCGACGGCAGCGACCTACCCGCCTGGAAAGAGGCCCTCAACGTCGAACACCGCACGGTCCGGGCAGGGGTCGAACATGCTCTGGCCAGGATGAAATGCTTCAAGATCCTGCGCGACTACCGCCGCGCCGGTCACACATTGGCCGACGCCGCTTCCGGCATCGCCAACCTCCACAACATCATCCTCGCCGGCTGACCACCGGCCTGAGGCCGGGCAACGCCTTCACCCAGTTACGAGACGTCCCTTAG
>NZ_JBAKHR010000069.1:0-799 GCF_036902955.1 Micromonospora sp. CPCC 205558 | reverse complement strand
TGCCGAGCCCGCCCGTTTCGTCGAGCGTGATCACCTCATGTCAGCGCTGCAGAGTCAGCAGACCCGGCCGGTACGGCAGCAGACCGTAGTCACCACCCGAACTCGGCGAACGACCCTGGTACAGCAGCTGCAGGTTGCAGGCGTTGACCGTCATCGTCTGATCAGCGCTGGTCCGCAACAACTCACCATGGCTGATGTCGTTGGTCCAGGTCGCACCACTGTTGGCCTTACCCGCGAACGGGTTGCTCTCAGACGTGGCCTGCGGCGTCCACGAACCACCCAGACTCGTCGCCGTGAACGACCGGAAGTAACGACCCTGCGAACCGATCGCCTCAACGATCATCAGGTACTTGTTCAAACCCTGAAGCTTGTACACCTGAACCGCCTCGAACAGGTTGTTCGTGGTGTCACTCATGATCGTCGTGTAGTTGCTGCCGAAACTACCCGGGAAGTTCCCGATCGGCATGCTCGCCCGGTAGATCTTCCCGTTGTCCCCAGCGAAGAACAGGTACATGTTCTGGCTGTCACCGATCACCGCCTGATCGATCGGCCCCGTACCCGAACCGGTGATACTCCCACTGAACAACGTCTGCGCCCCGGACCAACCATTCGGGTTCGTCGGATCCGACGACGTCCGGTACGAGAACGCCGGCCCACCCCACTGGTACGCCAACACCCAGATGTTGCGCGGCGCGAAGTAGAACAACGACGGCGCCACAGTCGCCGAGTTCATCGCGTTCTGACTCGCCGAACCCATCTGCGAATAATTCGAGAACAACCCGAAATTCATCGAACCCCA
>NZ_JBAKHR010000068.1:0-811 GCF_036902955.1 Micromonospora sp. CPCC 205558 | reverse complement strand
TAAAATACCGCACTTCCTCTTATGTCTTGTGCTTTTTAGACAACCCTGAAAGCTTTTAGCTTTGGTGATGCAATTTGCTGGGATTTTGGCGGAGAACCACAGGTAAAGAAAAAGGCCACATTAGCGGCCTTTTTCGGAGAAGATGCTCAGTGCGGAATTTCGGAGACTTCTTTAACGTCGGTTTTATTGATCTGCTGTTTGACACCATTCGCGTCTGTATAGCCAAGCAGGCCTGAGTCTGATTCTTTAGGTTTGCCGTCGCTGGCTATAGTGCGACCGTCATTGGTGTGTATGGCATAGCTTGTGCGCGTGCAGCCGGTGAGGGCTGAAAGCGCAACTGCCGCTGCGAACACTGAAACAAAAATCTTTTTCAAAGCCAGCTCCTTTTATCCATATCAGTTTTGGTCACTAACCATCTAACTATAGGTCATTTTTTATGTGAAAAGAGGCTTGATGGTGGGCTGTATATCGAGTTAGGCGCGAGGTGCTATGGTCAAAGTGTGGTGTCAGGCGGGGAGGAGGCTTATATGAGATGTAATCCGGCCGATACATATACCAAGATGATTTAAGTATTCCTCTTTGTGAGGTTGGATGTCTAATTTATAAAGGATCTTCTTGAGATCCTTTTTTTCCGCGCGTAATCTCTTGCCCTGTAAACGAAAAAACCACCCTGGCAGGTGGTTTTTCGAAGGTTAGGTAATCCTGGCAGATCCCCTAACCGTGGTAACAGTCTTGTGCGAGACATGTCACCAAATTTGTCCTTTCAGTGTAGCCTCACTAAGGCCGCCACTTCAAGAACTCTTGAGACATC
>NZ_JBAKHR010000067.1:0-880 GCF_036902955.1 Micromonospora sp. CPCC 205558 | reverse complement strand
CTGGGGGTCAAGGGGTCGTCGGTTCGAATCCGGCCGTCCCGACTGGTATTCACCAGCGGATATAGAAGATCATGTGTGATCTTGCGGTAACGCTGGCGGTAACGGAGATCGCTTAACGTGGGTTGCATCCCTCGATCCCGTTACCGCGGAGGTGCAGCCGTATGGCTGTCTACAACTACCGCATCGCCAACGGCCAGACCCGCTGGTTCTTCATCATCGACCTCCCGCCCGACGCCAACGGGCGGCGCCGCCAGCACAAGCGGCAGGGGTTCCCTAGCCAGGCCGCCGCTCTGAAGGCGGAGCAGGACGCTCGCGCCGCCTACGGTGGAGCGGACCTCGGGGCCGACGGCACCGTCGCTGCCGAGTTGGAGAGCTGGCTCAACGAGCGCGAGCTGGATGTTCAGGAGACGACGCTCAGCAACTACCGGGACATCATGCGCTGCTACGTGGTGCCGCACATCGGCGCGCGGCAGCTCTACGCCCTCGACAAGCGAGTGATCCACGAGCTGTACAAGAAGCTGCTGAAGAGCGGTGGCAAGAACGGCGGCCCGCTGTCGTCGACCACCGTCCGGATCGTGCACCGGGTCCTGATGAAGGCGTTGAGCGACCTCGGGGTCAACGTCGACGGTGTGCGGCAACCTCGGCAGGTCGAGCGGGAGACGATGGGGCGTAAGGGCGTCTGGACGCCCGCGCAGTCAGCGAAGTTCCTCAAGCACCACGCCGACCACCGGCT
This sequence comes from Micromonospora sp. CPCC 205558, assembly GCF_036902955.1. Lineage (NCBI taxonomy): Bacteria > Bacillati > Actinomycetota > Actinomycetes > Micromonosporales > Micromonosporaceae > Micromonospora > Micromonospora sp. CPCC 205558. Next base: position 147 of record NZ_JBAKHR010000067.1, on the reverse strand, counting down.
ACGTGCCGCCTGGGTCCTGGCGATCGTCGTCGGCACTCGACGTGGAGAGCTGGCCGGTCTCAAGTGGCCGCGCGTGGATCTCGATCGCGGCGTCTTGCTGCTGCACTGGCAGCGCACCACGACCAGCAACGGCGTGGTCGAGAAGTC
>NZ_JBAKHR010000066.1:0-985 GCF_036902955.1 Micromonospora sp. CPCC 205558 | reverse complement strand
GCGCACCGGCTCGAGCAACGCCTGGCCGCGGTCAAGCTCGCCCTCGTGCGCGAGCTGGATGGTCGAGGCACCGCCACGGCACAGGGTGCGTCCTCGACGGCGGTGTGGCTGCGGGACCGGCTTCGTCTCGGGGTCGGCGCAGCCCGGCGGCTGGTCGAGCTGGCCGCCACCGTCGACGCCGCCCCGCCGGGAGTACGCGACGCGTTGGCCAACGGGGTGGTCGACCTGGAGCAGGTCCGGGTCATCGCCGACACAGTCCAGACCGTCCACGCCAGCGCCGGCACGGAGGCCGCCGACAAGGCCGTCGGCGTCCTCGTCGACTGGGCGACGCAGTTCGACGCCGCCCTGCTGCGCAGGCTCGGCACCCGCATCCTCGACCACGTCGCCCCTGAGGTCGCCGACGCCGCCGCCGAGGCCGCCTTACGAGCGCAGGAGTCGCGCGCCGCCCGGGACCGGCACATCACCATCAGCGAGCAACCCGACGGCCGGCTACGCCTCACCGGCATCCTCGACACCGAAGCCGCCGCCGCGTTGCGCGCCGCCATCGACCCGCTCACCACACCCCCCGGGCCCGACGACGCGCGCACCCCCGGGCAACGCCGCCACGACGCCCTGGCCGACGTGTGCCGGCTCGCCCTGCGCACCGGTGAGCTACCCGAAAACGGCGGCGACCCCGCCCAACTCGTCGTCACCACCAGCTACGACGAGTTGACCCAGCAGTTGAGCAGCGGCGCCCTCGACACCGGCCTCCAGCTCACCCCCGAGGCCGTGCGCCGGCTCGCCTGCGACGCCGCCATCCTGCCCACCGTTCTCGACGGCGCCGGCCAACCACTCGACGTCGGCCGACAACGCCGCCTCATCTCGGGTCCGCTGCGACGCGCCCTGGTGCTGCGCGACCGAGGTTGTGCCTTCCCGGGCTGCGACCGCCCGCCCCGCTGGTGCGACGGCCACCACATCCGGCACTGGGCCGACGGCGGCACCACCA
>NZ_JBAKHR010000065.1:0-1016 GCF_036902955.1 Micromonospora sp. CPCC 205558 | reverse complement strand
TCATACGCCGGTACCGGGTCGGTGTCCGCGGCCGTGTCCGGGTTCACCGTGCTCGACGTGCTCGATGTGCTGGACGTGTTCGGACGAGTGTCGTTTGTCCTTCCACCGCCGGAGAGGGCGTCTCTGCCGGCGCCGATCCCGCCGAACGTCATGCCGTTCAACATCGACGACACCACGGTCGGGGCGAGGATGTTGGTATCGATCTGACCGTTCATGATGCCACCGACGATCACCTCGGTGGCGAGTTCCTCACCCGCGTTGCCAACCAGACCCCCACCGGCCCCGAGTGCCTTACCACCCTTCCCACCGGGAAGATGCGACGTGAGGCTCTTACCCCCGACATCCGTGTTACGACCCACCCGGCGCATACCCGCCCCGCCCAGGCCGAACAGCCCACTGACCAGACTCTCCAACGCCCCCGACGCCGCCGCGTCGCCGGTGTTCTTGTTGTTCCACCCCCGCTGATACTTCTTACCCCGGTTCACCAACTGCGCCGTCACATCAACCAACAACTCGTACAAAATGTTGAACGCCGCAGTCAGACTCGCCTTCGCCGCCAACCGCGTGAACAGCTGAAAAAGGCCCATCCGGATCGTCGGAGCCTTCGCCAACCACTCAAACAAAAAAGCCGGATTGATCCAGAACAACTTCAACGCGACGATCAACTCGAACAACAACAGGGCCGTGATCGCCACCACCGTGATGATCACATAATTGAACAACGCCGAGAACTGATTCATCATCTGCGCCATCGTGCGCACATAATCCGGCGCCGCCCCCAACGACGCCGCCACATCCTCCGACGACTTGACGAAAGCCTCTTCAGCCTCGCCCATCACACCCGAACGAATCGACCGCACACCATCAAGAAACTCGAGACCCGCCTCATCCAGAAAATCCGCAACCTGGTGCAACTCCTGCGCCAGAGCATAAAACCGCTCCGGCTGCAGACCCGGAAGCTCCTCACCATAAAACCACTTGAAGAACTCCGCCAGATCCTCAGAACTCTGAAAAGC